>DASXVE010000033.1 GCA_036504445.1 Candidatus Aquicultor sp. | reverse complement strand
CCAGTATTTCCGAGGTTGTTTAGTGGTCGTTTTTGGGGCTTTTGTTTGTGGTTGTCCTTTAAAAATTAGTATTTAAGGTGGGGTGGCAAAGTGTCGAACGGTGACCAAACCATGCGAGCTGCTTTGCCTCCCCAGATTGTTGATTTGCGTAACATATGTTTAAATGGTTTTGCCAGTCTGTTCAGCCTCTGCTTTGATTTTAGCAGGGATAAACAGTTCTTCCATATGCTGGCTGATAGTGCTCGGGGTAATCTTAGCCTGGACGCGGTGTGTTGTCTGAAACATTTGTGTCCGGATCGTTTGTTCTTCTACCTCAACCAGGTGGAGGTGGATGAGATGCTCGAATATACGAACCGGGCGTTGCAACAGTGCTACATTGCCTGGAAGAAGAATGGGGGACGTGTCTCGCGGTGGGGTTGTCTTGTCGCTATAGATGTCACCAGTTTCGAGTATTATGGGGAGAGGGACGAGTACGTGCACGAGTATGTGAAGCCCGCTGGGAGAAAGCTCAAGCACATAAAAGTGCGCAAGTACGCCGCCCTCTCCATCATAGCCCCCCGGTTCAAACTCTGTCTCGCCCTGCTCCCGATTAAGAAAGGCGAAAAGCTACCGGAGTTGGTAGACAAGCTGCTCGGCAGCGTCCGTGGGGTGAAGATACGGTGCGTAGTCCTCGACAAAGAGTTCTACAACGTAGGCGTCCTAAACCGGATAGAGGCACATGGTTTGCATTATCTGGTACCCATCGTGCATAAAGAGAGCGTAGACCGCCTCTACTGGGTGTGCGCCACAACAAACCAGTGGCGATGGAAGTACATGATGGGCGCCGCCAGGAAAGAGCGCAAACAGGTGACAGGCTACTTCCACGAGTACCGTACGGGCGACTACGCGGGCTTCATCACTAACCGAGACATGAAAACAGACACCGCAGAAAGACTCCTCGAATTATACGGGCAGCGGTGGAACATAGAGAACGGGTTCAAAGAAGCGAAGGACTTCCTCATCAAAACAACGAGCAAGAACCACGCATACCGCCTCCTCTTGTACACGATAAGCCACCTTATCGCCAACCTGCAAAACATCATCCGAGACACCAGATTCCGGGTACGCTACTACGAAATGCAAGAGATACTACGACTAATCCTCGACCCCAGGACCGAGAAGAAACAGTACACCATAACAAAACGACTAATCGCCAAACTCTAGCAGGAAAAAAGAAAACAAACACGTCGACAACCCATTTTGTTAGCCATCGCCACACACATATACGCAAAAAACAGACAGCGATAAGAAAAGAGAGACACAACCATCTATCCACCCATGAAGACAAGAACCGATAATCCCCGATAAAACCAGCTTTCTATGCTTGACCCGCTTTTTATTAACCCACAACCCATAAAACAACAACCTCGGAAATACTGGTTCTTTGCGAGAAACTCGTCTGCGCTAACCAGTTCAGGGCTGCGACGTTTACCTGTCAGGGCATCTGTCGTACGGTATTCTCGCGAAGAACGCGAAGAGACGCGAAGGGCGCGAAGACGGTATTCGTAATCCCGTAATGTCCTCCGCCCACAAGGATAATCCCATCCGACGCTTGCCTGAACCGGTACGATTTTCATAGGAACGCAGAGTTCGCAGTTTCCCTATAAAAATTGCCTGGCGTTTAACTGAAAAAAAACTGCGTTCTTTGCGCTCCTCTGCATCCCGTGAAAATTTTCGTTGTTTGGGCATGCGCAGACTAGATTCCCGCAGAGTTCGCAGGGACGGGCGCAGAGTTCGCAGAGACGATTGTAGGGAGGATAAACGGATATCGCTAAACAATCTCTGCGGTCTCTGCGCACGTCCCTGCGTTCTCTGCGAGAATATAGGGCGACACATGCCTGAGCAAGGCCAATTTTCCCGGCCTTTACAAGAAAATACCATCGATCACCAACCACTTCTCTTCGGCTTAAACCTGCGTTCGGCGTTCATGGGGTCGCAACGCCAGGCCATCGCTTTGCGTCGTTCCCTCTACCATAAATAACCCTCGTCGCCCCGCAGAAATAAAACAAATCAAACGCTTGGCGTTCTTGGCGCAGTCTTGGCGCTCCTGGCGAGCATCTTGTCTACGCATGCCGAAACAAGTCTGACTCTCACTGTCAGCCACTTTCTACCCGGTCAGCTCTTTCATCTTCTCTAAGATGTACTTCGCATTTTCCAGCGCGCCCTTAGCCTCTTCCTCATTGACCATGACGTCGAAGCCATAGGTCGCCTTCTCGCGGTATAGTCTGTAGGAGTCCAGCGTATTCGCATACTCTTCCAGCTCGGGGTGGGCCTCTCTGATGTAGA